>JBFLWP010000001.1:249870-269070 GCA_040757595.1 Nitrospirota bacterium
CAGCCCGCTCAGCGTCCCGACCATGGCCTCCGTGAGCGCCAGGTACTCCAGACCCGGCGGCCGGAGGCGATCCGGCGAGGTGCGACCGGCTTCGATGGCCCGTTCCAGGCACCGGCGGCCGAACGCATGGTGGGCTTCTTCCTGGTGGATCAGAATCCGCCGCAGTCGCCCGAACGGAGCCCCCCGTTTTGCCAATCCTGCCTCGATCCGCTTCAGGATCGCCTCGCCGAGTCCTTCCAGGATAATCTGCTCGGCCAGGACGGTCTCGACGAAGTCATTCCGCCGAATGGCCTCGTCGAGAAGCGTCCGGTACCGCCCCAGCGGCGGCAGGAGCGGACAGGCTCCCAGATGGCGTGGTGCCAGCCAGGCGATGGCACCCTGGAACGCGACGGCATGAAAGGCTTCCTGGCGCGCCTGGCTGAGAAGAAAACGCGCCATGCGCGGCTCAGGAGCCAGCGCCGCCTGGGCGCTGGCGCAGTCATGGGCCAGCCGCTCCCCCTGCTCCAGGAACCGGAGCAGCCGGGCGATGGGAGCCCGCTCGTCAGGACGAACCAGCACGGCCATCCTCCTCCAACGGAATCCCGTTCAGCCCCCAGTCGTACGGCAGAAACTCCACCCGGTATGGAACCGCGTCCAGCTCTCCGGCCAGTCCCGGATCGGCCACGTACCGCTTGACGTAGCCCAGCAGCGAGCCGGAATGGGCGGCGAAATCCTCTTCGAACCACTTGAAGATCATCGAGAGATAGGCGACTTTTTCTCTCCGGTCAAACCGGTTCCTGGTCGGATCGTTGACGAAGGCCCTGGCGCCCGCTTCCAACTGTTGCTCCAGCCTGTCCGGCTGACAGGCCCGAGGCTGCAGTTTGGGACAGGAGCGGGAAGCGCACACGATCGCGAAGTGCATGCGCGGCTCCCGGAAGTCCGGGATCAGCAGATGCTGCTCGAGGTCGTACAGGGAGATCGCCTCGCCGCCGACCCGGTACGTGGTCCCGATGAAATACCTGTAGCGCCCGATGAGCGTCAGGGGCGAATGGCCTTCCAAAATCCCCTTGATGGCGAAGGCGTTGTAGGCGTTGATCCAGTAGGCCAGCCGGTCTTGGCCCGTCGGTAGCGCGTTCGGATTGACCCGGTCCAATAGCCCCAGGTACTCGCCGAACCGGCGGTCTCCGGCAATCCCGGGATAGTCCACCACGCCATCGGCCACATGATCCCGCAGCACGTCGTCGAAGAGCCTGTGCGAGAATTCGTGCGGCGAGATGGGAGCTGAGGGATGAAACGAGCGTGGGACCGTCGAGCAGCCGCCAAAGGCGAATGCGAGGATCGCGACGCAGACCAGACGCCTCCACCCCTTCCGCTCCATCCCTACTCCGCGAGAAGCTTGCGAATCCATCCCTCGGTCTCTTCATAGCCGCCTTCCCCGATCCGGACCGTGCGAACGATCCCCTGCTTGTCGATCAGGTACATGGCCGGCCAGTAGCGATTGCCATACCGATTCCAGGTCGCGAAGTCGTTGTCAATCGGCACCGGATAACGGATGCCCTTGTCCTTGAGATATTGCCTGACCCTCTCGACGTCGCGCTCGTACTTGAATTCCGGCGAATGGACTCCGATAACCACCAGCCCCTGGTCGGCATACTTCCGATGCCAGGCTTGCACGTAAGGTTCCACGTTCCGGCAGTTATAGCAGCCGAAGGTCCAGAACTCCACCAGAAGGACCTTTCCCCTGAAGTCCGCCATCTTCGCCGGCGCCCCGTTGAGCCAGACCGCAGACGCAATGTCCGGCGCCGGCTCACCGGTTACGGCTCCAACCTGAGACGGTTGAGCGAGCACCACGGACACCGCCAGTCCAAGGGCGGCAAGACACGCATGCGGGCTCCGGCTCCTCACCTCTCCCCCCCTGCACGGTCGATTCGCATGTTCACTTGCTGCGCATCCCGCGCTCCGGTGCAGCCATGGACTCGTCGAAGAACGCATGGCCGATCTCGACCTCGAACCGCTTGCACCAGATAACCACGCTGTCATAGTCATCCGGACTCACCCTGGCCGGGACGGAGAATGTCACCGCCCCGGAGAACTGGGTCAGCTTCCCCAACTCCACTCCCCGAGCGTGATCGCCGTTCTTGGCCAAGTACACACGACCGTCCGGCACTCTATCCACGGTGAAGTCCGTGAGCTGGAGCGTCGCCGCCCCTTGAGTCGAACCGACGACCGTCACCTTCCCGCTGGCGTGGTGGCGACCAGATCCCGCGAGCATGCCCGTCCGTGCCGCCATGGCGGCCTTCTTTTCCAGCATGGCCTCTCTCTGGACCATGGCCTCCTTTTTCTCCATTTTCTCCATGGTTGGCTCTTTCTTCATCATCTCGGTGTCCGGCCCCATCCCTTTCCCCCCCATGCCCGTACAGGCTGCGAGGACGGTCGAGACGATGCAAAGCGCGACCCAGCTCGGTTTTCTCGGATTTCGGCTCATAGCGCTCCTCCGCAGGATGTGTGCTGCTCGATGTTTGGTCGTTCCACCCGCCGCCGCCTTACAACAACCGCGTCCCCTATCCGGTCCCTCTTTCACAGCCTGACCGAGAACTTCCGCTTCCGCTGGTCCGGCAGGGGCGGCCGGACTCGATTGCTGGCAATCACAGGGTCTTCGATGGCCCCGCACAGGATGCAGCGCCATCCCCAGAATGCCTCGCATCCCAGCTCACCCCGGTCATCAACATATTCTTCCAGGCTCATCAGGCCGTTACAGCGGGCACACGTCATCGCCCCCTCTCACGCACAGTCTTTCAGGTCGTCGCCTGTCCGCCCGTGTCGTAGTAGAACCGCTCGTGGACGATCTTCCCGTCGCGCCAGTGCGCAACATCCACCTGTTCGATGTGCACCGGAGCTCCGTCGGTCCCGATGAAGTCGAACACCGCCTCGTAGAAGGTCACGTCGTGACCGATGCCGACCGCTTTGACCTCGAACCCTTTCCATTCCTTGACGCCGCTCAAGAACTGCTTTTCCCGCTCGATGTTGGCCTGAAGGCCGACGGTCGGCCGATTCGCGTTCTCCTGCATAGCGACATCGTCGGCATAGAACTCGTTCATGGCGTCGAGGATGCGGCCTTCTCGGATGTACCGGTGCAGATCACGCAGCCGTTGTCCCAGGTCGTTCTTTGCGGCAACACTCATCATGGCCTCCTGTTGATAGCGGCGCGCGGCCGTGCCGCGCGCCGTCTCCCTTCGCCCTCAACCACACGAGCAGGACGCGCCGGCCGAAAGTGCGGGCACTGCGGGGAAGTCCACCTCGGTCCCGGCGACGTGATTGAAGTAATTCGTGAACACGTTCAGCGCCACGTTGGCAACGATCTCGGCGATCTCCCCGTCGCCGTAGCCCACGTGCCGCAATGCGGCCACGTCTTGGTCCGTCACACGGGCCCGCTCCCGCACGACCTTCCCGGCAAAACCCAGTGCGGCCGCCGTTTTCAGGTCCTCGGCCCCGCCCCGGCGGCTGTCGAGCATCTCGGAGTCGGTCAGGCCCTGGGCTTTTCCGATCGCCGTGTGCACGGCCAGGCAGTAGCCGCAGCCGTTGGCTTCAGCCACCACGAGCGCGATCTGTTCGCGCAGCTTTGCCGGGAGCGCGCCTTTGGCCAATCCTCCGCTGAAGCCCAAATAGGCATCCAGCACGGCCGGTGAGTTGGACATCGTCCTCGTGATGTTCGGCATGAGTCCGAGTTTCGCCTGCACGCCGTCCAACAGAGTCTTCGCCTTGCCGGTTGCAACCGCAGGATCAATAGCTGGTAACCGCTGCATGGATTCCTTCCTCCTTTAGGCATGTCGTCGCGATAGACAGACTTGACCGCCTCATTTCCCATTCGAGTCCTACACGAACGGCCCTCGTCACTCTTCGGCACCTCAGACGACCCATCACCTCCTTTTTCTTGCCGTGAGGGAACAGCGGCGCAGAAGTTGACCGGTCGGTCAAATTCCGGGTTAAAAAAACTCCCCCTTTTAGCCCGTTAGTCGCGCGCCGGCGCGAATCCTTACACGTCCTTTCGTGGCTCCGTTTCGGGACCGCGCTTTGCCGGCGCCGGCCGTGCTCGTCTGCAGCAGTCGAAGCAGGCCCCGCGAGAGGTCCTTGATGAGCTTCGGATCGTTCCTGGTCTTTGCCATCAACATGGCCCCTTCCATAAAGGCGACAATCGTCTCCGCGGCAACCACTGTATCCCGGTCCGGCAACTCCCCGGCGGCGATGGCTTCGCACAAGGCCCGCTCCACGTACCCCGTACATTCCCGCAAGATCTCGTCCACTTTCCGCCGGATGACTTCATCCTGCGTGCCCAGCTCCAGTGCGAGATTCCCGAATGGACACCCGGGAACCCGGCCGGTCTTGGCCTTTGCCCCGCACTGGTGCTCATGGAACAACTCGAAACACCGTTCGAGCTTCTGGCGGAACGGACGTCGTCCGGTCAACGCGGCCTCCCATACCCGGTGCCTCGCGTCGTTCCACTGGCGCCCGAGCGCGGCGAGCGTGAGCGCTTGCTTGGACGGGAAGAAATGATAGAAGCTCCCCTTCTTCACGCCCGCGTGCTCACAGATCTCCTGCACGCCCACGGCGGCATAGCTGCGGGCGTAAATGAGATCGAGCGCGCTGCTCAGGATCCGTTCTTTCGTGTCCGCAGTCTGCCGCATAGACACCAGCAGTTGACCGAACGGTCAAACCGTACATGTCCGTGGAGGCCTTTGTCAAATGTCCTCCGCGAGATTCGGCATCAAGCCGGCGGCTTCTGAGAAAGGGCGTCGAAAGGGCGGACTCGTCCGCTTTATCGGGCCGGCGTCTTTTTGAAGAGGATGTCGCCGTAGTAAGCGGTCGCCGATTCCTTGGTGTTGTCCGTGTCCGTCATGATCGCCACGCCGGAGACCAGCGGGGGCTCCTCGCCGAAGGCCCTCTTGTAGTCCTCGTACACGTTCCGCTGCTCCTCCACCCAGGTCCCGACTCCCGCGCTCCCGCTCCGGACTACGATCATCTTGGCGAAATCCGTGTAGGCGTTGTCGAGGATCGCGCCAAGGGCAGCCTTGGCGTCCCAGATGTAGTTGAGGGCGCCGATCGGGATGTCCCCGAACAGGAGGCGCCCGGCCTGGTACATGGCCCGCTTGGAGAAGCTGACCCTGTCCGGATCGTATTCGAACGTGATGTAGAGTCGCGCCGGATAGTCGTCCCCATCCTTCCGGGTCACGTCGCTCCTGCGCAGGAGGTTTTCGACTTTCCACCGCCACCGGACGATCGGATAGTCCCTGAGGTCAATTCGGACCGGCTTGACGAGTCCCGACGCGGCGGCCTCGCTGACGGCCTTGACGACGACCGCTTCCCCGTCCCTGACGAGCGCATATTTCGTGTGCCGCTCGACCTTCCTGAACGTGAGCGGCTTCCAGCCGTCCGGCAGGACCCCGCCCTCCTTGGCGGCGGAGAACTTGCCGACTTCGAGGACGGCCGTTGAATCGTCGGAGGCCTCCACGACCAGCGGGAACCAAAGAATCAGCAACGCGAGGGGCAAAAGGGAAGGGCGCGCCTTGGTCATCTCATCCACGCAAACAGCCTGGTCAGGAGGCGCTTTTTCCCCTCCGTGAAGGTCGTCCTGCGCCAGACGTTCGCCGCCTTCTTCACGACCTCGCCCTGGGTCGGGTAGGGATGGATGGTGCCGCAGATCGTGCCGAGCCCAAGCCCGGCCTTCATGAGAACCGAGAACTCGTTGATCATGTCGCCTGCGTGGGCGGCCACGATCGTGGCGCCCAGAATCTCGTCCGTCCCCTTCTTCACGTGAACCCGCGCGAACCCATCCTCCTCCCCATCCAGGATCGCCCGGTCGACCTCGTTCAGCTTGTACGTGAAGGTCTCGACCCCGATCCCCTTGGCCCTGGCCTCCGCCTCGTACATCCCCACGTGCGCCACCTCCGGGTCCGTGAACGTGCACCAGGGCATGATGAGGGACTCCACGCTGGCATGCCCCAAGCCGAAGGGATGGGGGAACAAGGCGTTCTGGATCACGATCTGGGCCATCGCGTCGGCCGCGTGCGTGAATTTGTACCTCGAACAGATGTCGCCTGCGGCGTAGATCCTCGGGTTCGCCGTCTGGAGCCTGGCGTTCACCTTCACGCCGGTCTTGTCGTATTCCACGCCGACCGTTTCCAGCCCGAGTCCCTCCGTGTTCGGCGTGCGGCCCACGCCGACGAGAATCTCGTCCACGATCACGTCATAGTGCCGGCCGTGCGAATCCACCGTCAGCCGTTTGCCGCCATCCGTTCTGCTGACCGCCAAATCTTTGCCGCAGCACAGCAGCGTCAGACCATCGCGGGACATGGACTTGAGCACGATCTCGGCCGCATCGCGGTCCTCGTTCGGCATGATGCCGTGCAGGGCCTCGATGAGATACACCTGGCTGCCGAACCGTGCGAACGCCTGCGCCAATTCGCACCCGATCGGCCCGGCGCCAATCACCCCGACCCGGCGCGGCAGCTCCGTCAGCGTGAAGACCGTTTCGTTCGTGAGGCAGCCGGCCTCTTGCAACCCCGGCACCGATGGGGTGGACGCCCGCGCCCCCGTGCAGATGGCCGCCTTGGCAAAGGTCAACGTCCGGTTTCCGGCATGGCCTTCCACGGTCACGGAGTCCGGCCCCGAGAAGCGGGCGCTCCCGATGTAGACGTCCACCCCGAGCTGTTTGTACCGGTGAGCGGAGTCCGTCTGGCTGATGCGGGCGCGCAGCCTCCGCATCCGGGCCATGGCCGCCGCGAAGTCGTACTTGACGCCGGGCGGGACGTGCACGCCGAATTCTTCTGCGCGCCGTACGTCCGTCCAGGCACGCGACGCGCGAATGACCCCCTTGGAGGGCACACAGCCGACGTTCAGGCAGTCGCCGCCCATCAGGTGCTTCTCGATCAGGGCGACTTTGGCGCCGAGGCCGGCCGCCACGACGGCGGTCACGAGGCCGGCGGTGCCGGCGCCAATCACCACGATGTTGTACCGGCCGTCCGGCTCCGGGTTGATCCACTGCGGCGGATGGACGTTGCCGACGAGCGCGCGATTGTGTTCGTCGTCCGGGAGGACCGTCACCGTTTCCATGAAAAGCTCCCAGCCGTCAGCGATTGGCTTTCAGCTCGTGGCCAGCAGACTGCCTCTTCCGGTAAATAATCGGTACGAGCGCCAACAGGCCCAGCAGCGTGAAGGCCAGGAGGACGTTGGGCGAGGCGATCTCCTTCAGGGAATTGATCGTCCCCAGTTGCCGGCCCGCATAGGCGTACACGAAGCTGCCCGGAACGATCCCGATCGCGGTGGCCGCGACATAGGTCGCAAGCGGCACGCGCGTGAGCCCGGCCGCCGCGTTGACCAGGAAAAACGGAAAGATCGGGATCAGCCGGAGTGTCATGAGGTAGCCGAAGGCGTTCCTGGCGAAGCCCTCCTGCAGAGGCACGACCCACTTGCCGAACTTCGCTTCGACGACCTCCCGGAGCAGGTAGCGGGAGGCGAGGAACGCGAGGGTCGCGCCGGTCGTCGCCCCCAGGTTGACGTAGAGCGTCCCGATGAGACTGCCGAACAGGAACCCGCCGGTCAAGGTCAGGATCACCGCCCCCGGGAGGGACGCGGCCGTCAAGACGACATAGGCGACGATGAAGAGCCCGACCGCCGCCCCATAGTGCTCGTCGGTGAAGGCCAACAGACTGTCCCGGTTCGCCTTGAGCGCGTCCAGCGACAGGTACCGGCCGAGATCGAAGTAAAAGAACGAAACGATCGCGGCGGCGAAGAGCGCCAGGACGATCAGCTTGCCGCGGCTCGACGCGCCGGCAGTCGGTTGCGTCTCGACGGATACCTGCATCGTGTGTCCCCCATACATGATGGCGGCCTCCCCGTCCCATGTCAATTTCGAGAGCGGAACTCCCTCTCCCGTCCGTTAGTCGGGAGGCCGAAGGGGTCCTTACAGAAAATACGGTGATGAGCGGGTATGGCGGCTCAGGGGAGGCAAGTCAGCCGATGGCCACAGAGGACGTTGAGGTCCCGTCAGGCCGGCGATCGCCCGAACAGGTGCGTTTCCAGACACTGGCGCAGGTGTTTCCTGGCCCGATGCAGCAGCACCCACAGGTTCGACGGGGTGATGTTCAGACTCGCGCAGATCTCGTCGCTGGTGACCTCGTCGATCTCCCGCAGAGAGAAGACTTGCGCCATTCGGGGCGGCAGCTTGCCCAAGCAGCGCGTCAGCACCTCCCAGAACTGCTTGCGCTCGAGGAGGCCGCCCGGATCGTCCGGCCAGTCTCGCGGCGCCGCCCGGTCCAGCTTCCAGTGGCCGCGCTCGTCAAAGGCGTCATCCCGCTCCAGCTCGTTCCCGGCCACGTCGCCCTCCACGCCCGGCTGCTCCCGGCCGCCCTTGCGGAAGTGGTCCAGGATCTTGTGCTTCATGATCCCGACCAACCAGCTCCGCTCGGAAGACTGGCCGGCGAAGCGCTCGCGGGCCTGGAGCGCGGCGAGAAAGGTCTCCTGGACGATCTCCTCCGCGACGCCCCGGTCGCGAATCCGCAGCAGGGCGAACCGGAACAGATAGTCGCCGTGCTGGTCCACCCAGGTCATCGGGTCCGTCAGGGATCGGTCGCCCATCACATGTCACCGAGCCAGCAAAATGCGGAACAATCCGGACGAAGCCGCGCGATGGTAAAGCAGCCGCGCCCGACCGGTCAAGCGATCACCAGAAGGGGCGGGACTAGCGGGCCGGGGGCGGCTGATTCCGCCCATCCGCGACAGCCCGTTTGAGCCGTGCCTTCGCCTCGGCGGAGAGGGCTTCGCTCGCCGTCTCATCCGGCTCGACGAGCCGATCGGGGCGCCCCCTGAACGCCTCCCGGATGAACCGGAGCTGCCGCCCATACCGGTCGCACCACTGGCAGATGAGCAGGTGAATCCGTAGGGCGACCCTCTGTCCGATCGTCAGGGGCCGGTCGAGCGAGTCGGACAGGAGCCGAGTGGCTTCGGCGCAGTTGAGTCTCAACAAGGGCATGGGCGGTCAGTGCGGTCGGCCCGTGGACGGCCCCGCACCATGGACTCCTTCCAGTAAGGCCCGCAACGGTTCCGCCACCGACCAGGCCTGGGCGAAACAGCCGCGCGGCCGGTGCGGCGGCTCCGCGTCGAAGATCTCCGAGACCTGACCAAGACAGGCTTCGGCGAGATGCCGCTCCAGCCCGTCGAAGAAAGATCGAGCCTGGCGCCTGGCTTCTGGCGTCGCTCCGTGGACCTTGATCCAGGCCGTCACGAACGGCCCGAGCAGGAAGGGCCAGACGGTCCCCTGATGGTACGCTCCGTCCCGCTCCACCACCCCGCCCTCATAGCGAGGACGATAGTCCGGATGTCCCGGCGCGAGCGTCCTGAGCCCGACCGGTGTCAGGAGGCGATCCTGGACGACCTTGACCACCAACTTCGCCTGACCCGGTTCAAGGAGATCCTCGCAGAGGGAAACCGCATAGAGCTGGTTCGGCCTGAGCAAGGGATCGTCTCCCCCCTCCCCGTCCACCACGTCGTAGAGGTAGCCGCCCGGCTCATACCAGAACCGCTCCCGAAACGACCGGATGGCCCGCACGCGATCCTCCGCACAACGGTTCGCAGAGGTCCGGTCTCCGAATCGGGCCGCCAATTTTTCCCCCACCGTCAGCGCCTGGACCCACAGGGCCTGGATCTCCACCGGCTTGCCCCGCCTGGGCGTGACCACCCAGTCTCCGACCTTCGCATCCATCCAGGTGAGCTGGGCACCTGGCGCCCCTCCGGCGACCAGCCCGTCCCCGTCCACGTGGATCCCGTAGCGAGTTCCCTTCCGATAGCCGTCCAAGATGGCCTGTATCGCCGGCCAGGCGACCTTCTCCACGGTGGCCTCGTCGCCCGTATAGGCCAGGTAGCGGCCCACCGCCTGGACGAACCAGAGCGAGGCGTCCATCGTGTTGTACTCCGGCGTCTCGCCCGCATCGGGAAAGCGGTTCGGCACCATCCCCTCCGACACGTGCGGCGCAAAAGCCTCGATGACCTGACGGGCCACGTCAAAGCGACCGGTCACGAGGCAAAGACCGGGTAGGGAGATGAAGGTATCCCGCCCCCAATCGGTGAACCAAGGGTAGCCGGCGATGACCGTCTTCTGCGGACCCCGGACCGAGATGTAGGCCTCTGAAGCCAGCCACAGGGCGTGAACCAGACGATCCTTGCCCGGCACCGTGCCGGCCGCCTGTTCGCGCCGCTTCTGCTCGCCCTTGGCGAGGGCGTCCACGTCCACCGCCTGGATCGGCTCCGTCGTGAGGGCAAGGAAGGCGCCCCGCTTCGTCAAGGAGTCGAACGTGATGTCGCCGGGCGACCACCAGTCCTCTTCACCATCCAGGCCCCGCTCCTGCTCGATCGGATATTGGACCTGCCGATACCAGTCCGGCGCCCGGCGATAGGCCCCGTTGTGGAGGGCGCGAACGACGGGCGGGGCGGCGTATGGGTGCCACGTCACGGACCCGCCGCGGACCTCCGCCTCCGTCTGGAGCGCGGGGTTTTCCCGGTGCAGGGCATGGTAGTCCCTGCCCGTGAGCATGGGGCGGACGTTCAGCGTCACCGGTCCGCTCACCCGACTCAGCAACGTCCACCGGATGACGACCAGATCCCGTCCGTGGACACAGAACAGCTCCCGCTGGAGTCGGAGGCCACCGGCCTCGTAGGTCCAGGTAGGCCAGGGCTCGTTGGTGAAGCCGGCGCAGCGAGTGAACCCGTCCGGATGGACGACGCCGGGGTAGAGGTTGGCGGACAGGGGATGCGCGTCGCCGTTGACATGGAGCGTTTCCTCCAGGTGATTGACCACCACCACCCGATCCACCGGTGGACGGCGGGCGACCAGAAGCAGCGCGTGGTAGCGTCTGGTGTTGGGTCCGGCGACCGTGCCGGAGGCAAATCCGCCTCGTCCGTTCGCCTCCAGCCATTCCAGGCCCAACGCACGGTCCAGGCTGCGACAGTCTGATGGATTGACGATCACGTCATCATGGAGAGCGAGGATTCCCGGCATGATAGCACAGAACCCCCTTCAACCCTGGAGAAAACACGTCTAGCAGGTAAGTCGCGGCTTCAGCTCAGTCCTTACGAGCCGGCGCCGCGGCGAAAGCTCCGTGACCAGAACGCGGGAGGAACGGGCGAGTCAGCGAGAGGAAAGCGCTACGGAGGGGGCTAATTCCAGGTGACGCCTTCCCGGTTGAGAAGGAAGTCAATGAGCTCGATGCTGTCGCGGAGGGCGACCTGCGCCTGCTCGGACATGGGCAGGATCGCGCCGACCAGGCGGCCGGCCTCAAGCTCCTCCAGCGAGGGAATCCCCTCGAGATCGGGTTTTTCGAGCTCTGAGCGGTAGGCAGCCATCGGATGAGTCCACCCCTCTGAATGATACGGACGGCATGAACATTCGAACCCGAGACGAAGCTGCGGTCCGGGATATTCAATCGTCGTGCCTCCATCATAACACAGAATCGGCGGTTGTACAGGACGAGGCAAGTTCTTGATTCAGAGAGAAGTTGACAGGAGGGTGAACGCGATGTCCGGCCGGCTCACGGTGAACCGTTGACCGGGGCCAGGGCTCCCAGATAGGCAAATTTTCCCACCTGCAGCAGGGGGGTATCGGACCTGAGCCGAAAATCGTCGTGCCCAGGGTCCACGAAGCGCGGGTCCGCCGCCACAAGATCCGTCTCCGCCTTCAGCTCGGGCACGGAGACGGACGGAGCGCCGGCCCGGACGTACTCGCCGTCACGGTTGTAGAAGGCGTTGTAGGCCGTGCGCACCTCGCTCGAGGGCCCCACCACGAACCCGACCCGGTTCAGCCCGACGATGTTGCCCGTGGCCTCGCTGCGCGACGCGCCGAGAAAGGCCGCGCCGCCGCCGTTCTTCACGATCGTGTTGCTGACCAGGACGGCCCTGGCCTTGTCCGTCACCACCACCCCCTCGAACAGGCTGCGCGTGATCACGTTGCGCTCCAGCCTGACCTCCGATTGGCCCGCGATCGTGACCCCGTGGTCGTTGTCGTGGATCAGGTTGCCGACGAGCACGGCCTGGGAATCGGCGAACTGGACGCCGGTCGTCTCGCTGCCCCCGATCACGCTCTCTTCGATGCGGACGTGCTGCACCTGCTGCCCGAACAACATCCCGTTGATCCGGACGTCCCGGAGCAGGATGTTCCGCCCGTTGAAGATGCCCATCGCGTGGCCGCCGTGCTCGTTGATCGTCATCCCGCTGATCTCGATGTCCGTCGCCCCATAGGGCCACTTCCCGACGTGGAACACGCCGACCCGCTCGCGCCCCAGGATCGTCACCTGATCCCGGCCCTCCCCGACCAGTTTCAACCGCTCTTTGCTGTGGATCGTGACGTCTTCCCGATAGGCCCCGGCCTTGATCCGGATCGTGTCGCCGGCGCCCGCCGCGTCAATCGCCTCCTGGATGGACGTGAACTGTCCGGTGCCGTCCGCCGCCACCAGGAGCGTGTGCGGCTCCTGCGCCGCCGGCTTGTCGTCCAGCACGGCCCAGCCGTTCCCGCCCCAGACCAGGGCGAGTAGGGAGAATGCCACGACACCGGTCTTCTGTGCGCGACGCCACATGGACAGCGTGATACAGGGAAGCCTTGCGACAAGTCAAGCGAGCAACGGGGCATCAGTCATTGGTCATTCGAGGAGGATGGTCAGGCCGATTGACCGGTGACGATTGACCGTTGACCGTTCACACGTGCTAGACTCCGCCGCATGATCCTGGTCGGTTTGACCGGCAGCCTGGCCACTGGCAAGAGCACGGTGGCGCGGCTCTTTCGGGACTGCGGCGCCCACGTCATTGACGCGGACGACCTTGCCCGCCAAGTGGTCCAGCCGGGGAGACCGGCCTGGAAGGACATCGTCAAGACCTTCGGCCGCCAGGTCCTACGTCCCGACCGGACCCTCGACCGTTCGGCCCTCGCCCGTCTCGTTTTCGGAGACCGCGCCAAGCTCGCCCGGCTCAACGCCATCGTCCACCCGCGCGTGGCGAGGGAGCAGGCCCGGCTGACCAGGGAGATCGCCGGGAAGGACCGGCACGCGGTGATCGTCTACGACGTGCCGCTCCTGTTCGAGGCCGGCGCACACAGGCGGATGGACAAGACCGTCGTCGTGACCGCCGACCGAGCGACCCAGCTCGCCCGGCTCACCAAGCGCAACGGCTTCACCCGCGCCGAGGCCCTCCGCCGCCTCCGCGCCCAGATGCCGCTCGCAAAAAAAATCCGACTGGCGGATTACGTCCTGGACGGGACATTGCCCCTTCCACAACTCCGCGCCGCAGTCCACACACTCTTCCAAACGCTCGCCGCAGAGGCCTGAATGGGGCCAGTAGATCGGGGCAGTTGTGGGTTGCAGGCAGGCATCGGTCAGCTACAATCGTTTTTTCACTGGCAAACGGCGCTTCAATGGGGCCACGGCATCGCTGCCGTGGAATCCTATGTCTACGACCGGATCAAGCTGCTCACCCTGACGCTTCAATGGGGCCACGGCATCGCTGCCGTGGAATCCTGGGCGTCTGCTGCACGGTAACGGTGCGGGTCGCGGAGCTTCAATGGGGCCACGGCATCGCTGCCGTGGAATCGACGGTCATCATGTACCGAGAAGATCGGCGTGGTGCGCGCGCTTCAATGGGGCCACGGCATCGCTGCCGTGGAATCGCTGAGCCTGCTCGAAGAGGCTCTTCCGGCGCTCGCGCGGCTTCAATGGGGCCACGGCATCGCTGCCGTGGAATCTCGGCCAATGGGATCACGCTCGGCAACACGGGCAGTGCTTCAATGGGGCCACGGCATCGCTGCCGTGGAATCCTATGAAGGTGCGAAGGATGAGTTCACAACCCGCCAGCTTCAATGGGGCCACGGCATCGCTGCCGTGGAATCCACGCATGGGTCCAATCTCCTCCTGCCAGGGAGCGCGCTTCAATGGGGCCACGGCATCGCTGCCGTGGAATCCCAGGCCCCCCGATGACGTCCGACTCAGGTTCTCTAGCTTCAATGGGGCCACGGCATCGCTGCCGTGGAATCCCGGAAGGCCGCCACCACGGCCGCCGTGCAGTGGGGGCTTCAATGGGGCCACGGCATCGCTGCCGTGGAATCACAGCAGCGCCTGCCGCTGCGGGAGCGGCTCCTTGCGCTTCAATGGGGCCACGGCATCGCTGCCGTGGAATCCGCCCGTGGTCGGGATTCGGACCTCCTGGGGCAACCTGCTTCAATGGGGCCACGGCATCGCTGCCGTGGAATCGGGCGGCCGCCGACGCGCGGATAGCGGCGGCGGGGCTGCTTCAATGGGGCCACGGCATCGCTGCCGTGGAATCAAAGGGCCGCCGATCTGACATAGGTGGCAGCATGCGGCTTCAATGGGGCCACGGCATCGCTGCCGTGGAATCCCGCTCTTGCGGGCCAAGGCTGGCAGAGCCTCCTCAAGGCTTCAATGGGGCCACGGCATCGCTGCCGTGGAATCAGGTGCACCGACCGGGCAACTTCGCTCGTATTATGGAAGCTTCAATGGGGCCACGGCATCGCTGCCGTGGAATCCACCTACGGCTACCGGACCTCGGACGACGTGACACAGGCTTCAATGGGGCCACGGCATCGCTGCCGTGGAATCCCGTGCGCGGGGAGCCGTCCGCGATCGAATAGAGGTGGCTTCAATGGGGCCACGGCATCGCTGCCGTGGAATCCAAGGTCGGCGGCCGGTAGAAGTTCTCGAACCGGGAGCTTCAATGGGGCCACGGCATCGCTGCCGTGGAATCCGAGTTCCTCGTCGCCGTGATGCGGGCGGACAAGGGGCTTCAATGGGGCCACGGCATCGCTGCCGTGGAATCTGGTGAGTTCAGCGGGAGATGGCAACACGCTCGCCGGCTTCAATGGGGCCACGGCATCGCTGCCGTGGAATCAGATGCGCGGCGGGGGAGTCAAGGGAAAAATTTCAGGCTTCAATGGGGCCACGGCATCGCTGCCGTGGAATCCCTGCACCGGGAAGCGGTCGAGCTGGAGGAACAGGCCGCTTCAATGGGGCCACGGCATCGCTGCCGTGGAATCAGGAACCCGGAGGACCCTAAGGGACAAAGGAGACTGAGCTTCAATGGGGCCACGGCATCGCTGCCGTGGAATCCCCAGCGGTCGGTACTATTCGTTCTCAACAGCAACCAGCTTCAATGGGGCCACGGCATCGCTGCCGTGGAATCGATTTTCGAGGCGCCGGATCTGGACGCGGTCGCCGCGCTTCAATGGGGCCACGGCATCGCTGCCGTGGAATCGCTGCCAGTCCTTGTCCGGATTGATGAAGCGCACCCGGCTTCAATGGGGCCACGGCATCGCTGCCGTGGAATCTGGTAATGCCATGATCTGTCAAGGGGGGAGGCGCAAGCTTCAATGGGGCCACGGCATCGCTGCCGTGGAATCCGGGGTGGAGGGCTGAGGGCCCAGCGGCTAATCGGCGCTTCAATGGGGCCACGGCATCGCTGCCGTGGAATCGACGAGGCACGAACTGGCACGGCGACTCTGTGCCGATGCTTCAATGGGGCCACGGCATCGCTGCCGTGGAATCCTCCTCGCCGTCTATCTGGCCAGGACGGGGCTCGAGCTTCAATGGGGCCACGGCATCGCTGCCGTGGAATCCTGACTTGGGATGCCCGCTCCCGTCGGTGGAGAGAGAAGCTTCAATGGGGCCACGGCATCGCTGCCGTGGAATCCGAGATCAAGGACGTGAGCTATGCGGACGACGCCACGCTTCAATGGGGCCACGGCATCGCTGCCGTGGAATCCGAGATTCTGCCGCCCGGCTGGGGCGGAGCCTCCGCGCTTCAATGGGGCCACGGCATCGCTGCCGTGGAATCCTCGGCGCGCACGACCTGGCCGCCGGAGCGCCGCTTGCTTCAATGGGGCCACGGCATCGCTGCCGTGGAATCCATCGTGCTCGGTTCTACGCCAAACTCCGGATCATGTGCTTCAATGGGGCCACGGCATCGCTGCCGTGGAATCTTGTGTAGGTCGGATGGTCCCATTTGAGGCGGACCGTGCTTCAATGGGGCCACGGCATCGCTGCCGTGGAATCTCGCTGTCGCCGTAGGCGAGCATTTTGAGGTAACGGGCTTCAATGGGGCCACGGCATCGCTGCCGTGGAATCCCGGGCGCGTGGCTAGATGGCGACGGCCGAGGCAATCGCTTCAATGGGGCCACGGCATCGCTGCCGTGGAATCGGAGCGCCGACTCCTTGACCCCGTCCCCGAGGGCTTCGCTTCAATGGGGCCACGGCATCGCTGCCGTGGAATCGGTTTGAGGACGAGGCGACCCCGACCCCGGCAGAGGCGGCTTCAATGGGGCCACGGCATCGCTGCCGTGGAATCCCCGCGAGACCTGCACCCGATGCCGTATGAGCCAGAGAGCTTCAATGGGGCCACGGCATCGCTGCCGTGGAATCCGCGGTGCGGTGCGGCTGCAGGGGAGCGGCACGGCCGCTTCAATGGGGCCACGGCATCGCTGCCGTGGAATCCTTCCCAAATCGAGACGGGCGGGTCCGTAGCGGGATTGCTTCAATGGGGCCACGGCATCGCTGCCGTGGAATCCTTGGATAGCGGTCCAGGCCAACCTCTCGCGCATCGCTTCAATGGGGCCACGGCATCGCTGCCGTGGAATCATTGATCGGAACGATGTGAAGAAGGGAGCCGTGACGCTTCAATGGGGCCACGGCATCGCTGCCGTGGAATCGCTGGGCATTCGCAACCTGACTTGGCAGGACCTGGAGGCTTCAATGGGGCCACGGCATCGCTGCCGTGGAATCCGCCGGCGGCCGGCGCGGGCGCCTCGTCGGAGCGTGCGGCTTCAATGGGGCCACGGCATCGCTGCCGTGGAATCAAATAGCTCTCGATTTGCCCGCAAGCCATTAGAAAAGCTTCAATGGGGCCACGGCATCGCTGCCGTGGAATCCGGCGCGATCGGGCTGAAGGCGAAGAGCACATCAATGGGCTTCAATGGGGCCACGGCATCGCTGCCGTGGAATCTGTGCACCATGCGCGGGCTGGGCATCCGAAATTCCGGCTTCAATGGGGCCACGGCATCGCTGCCGTGGAATCCGGAGACGCGGGGCCGCGGGGCCGCGGCGCGCGAGACGCTTCAATGGGGCCACGGCATCGCTGCCGTGGAATCTGCCAGTGTTCACTCCAGCGTCATCAACCGACGGCTCGCTTCAATGGGGCCACGGCATCGCTGCCGTGGAATCGAGGCCGTCCTTCGCCCAGTTCGAGACGAAATCAATGCTTCAATGGGGCCACGGCATCGCTGCCGTGGAATCCGCGTCTGTCGCGCACCACGCGCGGATCGTGGCGGAGCTTCAATGGGGCCACGGCATCGCTGCCGTGGAATCGCTCGCTCGTCGCGGCGGCTCGCACCGCCGGATCCTTGCTTCAATGGGGCCACGGCATCGCTGCCGTGGAATCGACCGTGCCGCTCCCGCTGTTCTTGGCGTAGAGCACGCTTCAATGGGGCCACGGCATCGCTGCCGTGGAATCGCGCTGGAGGCGGTCGGGGGACGGGCGGGCTTGGCCGCTTCAATGGGGCCACGGCATCGCTGCCGTGGAATCCCGCGGCCTTTCGCCCGTGCCGCGCGGGGCCAAGTGGCTTCAATGGGGCCACGGCATCGCTGCCGTGGAATCGGTGGGGGCTCGGCCTATCAGCAACCGCAGATTCGGACCCAGCTTCAATGGGGCCACGGCATCGCTGCCGTGGAATCCGTTCATGTCGCGGGGCCCCGGGTGACAAGTCCCATGCTTCAATGGGGCCACGGCATCGCTGCCGTGGAATCCGGCTGGCGGCGCCTCTCGGCGGGCACCGTGGCGCTGGCTTCAATGGGGCCACGGCATCGCTGCCGTGGAATCAGCGCGGTGGCGGCGGCTGACGCAGACCATAGTAACGGCTTCAATGGGGCCACGGCATCGCTGCCGTGGAATCGTCTTCCTCGTCGAGCATGAGGTAGCGCACGGCCATGCTTCAATGGGGCCACGGCATCGCTGCCGTGGAATCGCGCGGCTACTTTGTGCTCGCTCGGACGAACGAGCGGCTTCAATGGGGCCACGGCATCGCTGCCGTGGAATCTACGGCTGATTCTGACCAACCGCCGTGGCAGCGGCGAGCTTCAATGGGGCCACGGCATCGCTGCCGTGGAATCCAAGACCAACGTGCGGTTGCTGCGGGCGATCTGCCGGCTTCAATGGGGCCACGGCATCGCTGCCGTGGAATCCAAGCATCGTCAGCCTCCCTTAAAAGAAGATCATTGGCTTCAATGGGGCCACGGCATCGCTGCCGTGGAATCCTGGTGTGGATGTGCGTCGCCATCGCCGGCTGCGGGAAGCTTCAATGGGGCCACGGCATCGCTGCCGTGGAATCCCACGGCGATGGCTTCGTGCTGGCGGACGTGTTCCTGGCTTCAATGGGGCCACGGCATCGCTGCCGTGGAATCCCACGAGCTTCATCCTGCTCGGCGGCGCGAATCAGACGCTTCAATGGGGCCACGGCATCGCTGCCGTGGAATCCTCGGTCCAGTCGGTCCACGATAGCCTTGCTGACTTGCTTCAATGGGGCCACGGCATCGCTGCCGTGGAATCGCATCATCGATCGACCTCCTTCGTCGTCATGGCGCGGCTTCAATGGGGCCACGGCATCGCTGCCGTGGAATCGGGCTCCGCCTCGAGGCGTCGCATCAGAACAGCCCCGGGCTTCAATGGGGCCACGGCATCGCTGCCGTGGAATCCCGGGGTCGCCCGGCTGAGCTGGCGGAATACACACGAGCTTCAATGGGGCCACGGCATCGCTGCCGTGGAATCCACGACGACGAAGCTGGACCTGCGCGGCGGCAGCAAGCTTCAATGGGGCCACGGCATCGCTGCCGTGGAATCGGGCCGTTGTCGGTCTGAAGCCCGCGCAGTGTTTCGAGCTTCAATGGGGCCACGGCATCGCTGCCGTGGAATCGCAGGCCCGCCCATAGTACCTGTGTTCGAGGAAGCGAGCTTCAATGGGGCCACGGCATCGCTGCCGTGGAATCGCCCGCCGCCCTCGTCGCGCCGGCGGCCAGCGCGACGCTTCAATGGGGCCACGGCATCGCTGCCGTGGAATCTTCCGGCGAGCCTGCCGCTCCGCTGCCCGGATCGCCGGCTTCAATGGGGCCACGGCATCGCTGCCGTGGAATC